>NZ_CP064956.1 GCF_011038645.2 Corynebacterium qintianiae
GGCATTAACGCTAGCGACCACGCTTGAACTCGACCTCGGGGACCTTGTTCAAGGGTTAACCCGAGGGCCGGTTAAGAAAGGCGCCATCTAGGGTCGTCAGCGTGGCGAGGTGTCCCTGCGCCTTACCCCTAAAAATATGCAGAACCATCTGTAGGGGAGGGTAATAACCCATTAAGGTAGCGCGGGCCGTTATAACGTTGTAACGTTAGCGTTGCAGCGCTACAACGTTAATTGCTGATCGGAGGCATTTTTCACATGAGAATTTCGTTCGTCCACACCAAAGGGGGTGTGGGAAAAACGACCAACTCGATCATGCTGGCGGCAGCTGCGCAGCGCCGCGGCATTAAGGTGGAAGTGTTCGACACCGACCCGCAGGGATCCGCGACGCGGTGGGCTGAGGTTGCCGAGGCTAACGGTGACCCGCTGGATTTTCCCGTCGAGCATCTCAACGCGAAACAGCTTCTTTCCCGCCCGACCAGCGATGGCTGGCAGATCGTCGACACTCCTCCCGGCCAGGCGTCCGAGATCCAGGCGGCGATTGACACAGCCGATCTCGTCATCGTCCCCACCCACCCCGCACCGCTTGACATTGACCGTGTGTGGCCCACGCTGAAAACCGTGACCCACCGCATGGCTGGAGTCCTCCTTATCGGCGTCCACGAGAGGCGACTTCTCTATCAGGACACCCGAGACATCTTCGAGGAGCAAGGAGTACCGACGTTCTACAACTTCGTCCCGGACCGCGAAGATATTAAAAACCTCTTCGGCACGAACCCCGACAACCTGTACACCTTCGACGACATCTGCACCGAGATTCTAGGGATTGGAGAAGACGACTAAATGGCCCCGAAGAGACCGAACCGTCTGGCAAGCACTCTCCCTCAAGGGACCGAGAATAGGACTCCGCCGAAAAAGGTGGCCGAGACCTTGCGGGACGCGAATGAGCCGCAGCTTGACCGCCGCACTACTATTTACCTCTCTAGCGAGACATGGAGAGAGGCGAAGATCGCCGCCCTCGACGAGGGGACGAACATCTCCCAAATCATCGAGAAACTGCTCAAAGATTACTTGACCAGCAAATAGCGTTGAGACGTTGAAACGCTAAAACGTTAAAACGTCAGCGTTATAACGCTATAATGGTTTAGCGCTACGAACCCGATATTTCTTGTCCGACCGTTTTTCAGGTCACCTGGGAACGTTGCTCCAGCTCATGAATGACAACGGTGTTATTCTGAGGCGGATCGCATAAAAATGAAGCCCGAGTCGGTTGCCGCCGACTCAGGCTTCGCTTCTCACCCAGTCAGCAGCTGGGAGAAAGCACGGCTATGACTTTACCCCATTCTGAGCATGGTTGGGCACAACCCGCCCCCACCTCGGTTGATGTCGCGGCGTTTACCCGCGAGCAGCTCGGCGGGCTTGAGGACACCCCGGCAGGGGCGACAGACCGCGACGCGTTAATTTCCCACCTGGGCCGTGACGTGCTGCATGTCAGTCGCGACCGAAACTTTGCCAAGGCCTACCGCCGCACCAAGGACGGGGTGACGGTGCCGCTGATGTGGCGCACGGACTCCGAGGAGCTGGGTAAGTTCCAGTACGCGATGCTGACCAACAAGCAGTACGCCGCCGTCCTAGTCGTTGACATCGACCAGCCCGGCACCCAGGGAGGCCACCCGATCAACCTGGCCGAGGAATTACGGGTAAAACTCTTCCAGCTCGTTTCCCGCGGTCTCGGGCCGGCGTGGGTGGGCATCAACCGCTTAAGCGGCAAAGCGCAGTGTTTGTGGCTGATTGACCCGGTCTATGCCGACGAGTCCGGTAAGTCCCCCCACATGGCGCTTCTGGCGGCGACGAGCCGGACCCTGGGCGGGTTTTTGGACCACGACCCGAACTTCGCCCACCGGTTCAGCCGCAGCCCCTTCTACACAGGCGATAGCCCAGATCGCTATATCTGGTACCGGCAGCATCACCGCATTGACCGGCTGTCAGACTTCATCAGGGAGGTACGCGAGGTGACCGACGAGCCCCAACATGTCTCCCCCCGCCAGGAGTTCTCCAGTGGGCGCGAACTCATCGAGACGGTCAAGGCACGCCGCGAGCAGGCCCAGGCCTTCCGCGCGATCGCCGACGAGATCGAAGTCGAGATGGGCGAGGAAACGGATCGCTACAACCCGGATCTCATCGACGGTGTTCTAGTGCGCTGGATCGTCCCGGGGCGTGCCGCACGCGACGAGACAGCTTTTCGCCACGCCCTGAAGACCGCCCACCGCCTGCGGGCAGCAGGGGAGCGAATGACCGATGCAGCGATCATCGACGCCTACGAGCGCGCCTACAACATCGCCCAGCGCGAAGGCGCCGACGGCAGGGCAGTGGAGATGCCCCCGATGCGCGATCGCCAGACCATGGCTAGGCGTGTGCGCGGCTATGTCACTCAGGGCAAGACCGACTCTTACGGCACACCCACCGCCCGCTACGCCACCACAAGCCAGCGCAAGGCCCTGGCCACCATGGGCCGCAGAGGAGGCAAGAAAGCCGCCAAGCGGTGGGAAACAGACCCCGAAGGGGAATACGCCCAGAACGAGCTAAAGAAGCTCCAGTCGGCAAATAAACGCCGTCGACTACGAGGGCAAAGCACCAGAGCCCGCGTGCTCAATGTGGCGATGGATACAGTCGCGCAAACTGGAAAACTTCCCTCGGGGAGAGAAATCGCTGAAGAGCTCGGTGTAACCAAGAGGACTGTGAATCTCCACCTTAAAGCTCTGCGGGAAGCGGGCCTACTGGAGATAGATTAAGTGGGAAATGCCGTAAGCAATATACGGTTCCCCTGCCCCCTGGGCAGTGTGATGCTGTTTTCCTTTTCGGTGAGACAGTAACGGGTTATAGGGGTGTTGCCGGAAACTTCTTCTAAGTGATTGAGTGAGAGGCTCGACATGCCCCCAATTCCGTAATACGATAATTGCATGCCTGTTAATATCACCGAGAAGCAGCTGAACGCCTGGGTTGCCGAGGCGGAGGATGGTTATAACGTCGATGCGCTGAAGAAGCGCGGGCGGGGGCGTCCGGGTCGTGGCCCCGAAGCTTCCCAGGTGGTTACGGTTCGTCTCACCCCGGAGGAGTTGGAGTCGCTCGACAGGATCGCCGCCGAAAAGCATCTGTCGCGTTCAGAGATGATGCGTCAGGCGATCACCGCTCTCACCGCGGCTGAGGGTGGCGGCATCCGCCACCAAGCACGGCATCAGTGAGGAAGACGGCATCCATGCCGTTTCACTTCCGACATGGGTCGCACTCCTTGACGATGATCCCGCGCAATGGCGTGAACTACGTCTCGGGTTTGACACCCACGCCCGACTTTTGGAGACTGTCGTGGTTGTCGCCTCCGACGGGGACGAATTACTGATTCATGCCATGAAAGCGCGGTCGAAATATGTCGATCTTCTTAAGTAATCGCTCGGGACACCGGTGGTTACCTAGGGAGTGCCCTTGCAAAGCACGTTGGGATAGAGAGTTTGAGCTGGTTAGAGGCGGTTTGCAGATCGCTCGGGGCACATCTGGGGCACAAGCGGCATCTGGTGTGCCTTGAGGTGCCCTGAACAGACTGTTGCCCCAGGAGTCCGAGCGGTGGGCTCGAATGGTTGCCGGGGCGTTACAGGTTTCAGTCTAGGTCTAGGTGTCATCGTCGGACTCTGTTCGCTTGCTGCGCGTTGGGCCACTGCCAGTGGACACCCAGAAGAATAGGGCCAGGACGCTACCAATCATGATGGTGATCAGGCTTCCTACGCCTCGCTTCTCTAGCAGGTTGGGGTGCGCCGCTCTCAAGCAACAAGGAAACCTAGATTGATGGCACAGTTGGCTGCCATCAGGACCGTGCCCCACAGCATGTGGGGCACGGGAACTGGACGGAAGTAAGAAGTCTGGGCGGCCCACAGCCGTGGGCCCGTCGCTCCTGGTTGAGAATCGGAGGTCTCCAGGTCCGCTTTGGCGTACTTAGAGACACGATGTCCACAACATTCACGACATACTACGACGGCCAGTGCTGGGCCGGAGTCCTCGAACGACACCATGATGGGCACGTACGAACCGTGAAGGCCACCTTGGGTGGCAGTCCCTTTCAGCTACCAGGCCGAGTGTCGGTACTTGCCCGCGATGAATACAAACCACACCAGAGGCCCTAAGAATGGAAAGCCCAGTGACGCGAGGATGAACAAGAGCTTCTCGCCGCCCGAGATTGGCGAACCCACGATGGACACGACGGCAGCGAGCCAGAAGGCCACCAGGAGAGCGGCCAGAGCGGCTACGACGATCCAGATGTGTTGTAGTTGCGCAGTCTCCAGCGAGATGCACAGCGGTTGATACATGAGCTTCTTCTCCTGATGCTGTAGTGGTCCCCGGTTAGTGGTGTTGAAGGTCTGCTCGACTCAGTCGTTGCTGCGCCTGTCGTTCTGCAGCAGTTGGTAGTGGAGTGGTGTTGAGGCGGCGACTGCGCCAGCGGCGATGGCAAGTCCGAGCAGAAGGACGGCCAGCAGATACCAGGGGGTGCCGGTCACATTCATTCCCGAGGCGATGAGTTGTTGTCGCATCGGCCAGGCAAGCGCTACACCCATGAGGCCGCCCATCGTGGCGCTGCCCATCAAGGGCAGGAGTGTCTCCAGCCACATGGTTCTGAGGGCGAATGTTCTAGGGGCTCCCATGCGCTGCAGGGCACGGCTCTGGTGCGCGCGATCGATAGTAGCAGAGGCTTGGGTGATGAGCAGGTGGGCGGCAGTGAGGAAAAATCCGGCCCCCAGGGCGATGATTCCTCCACTGACTAGGTCTGGTTGTGCCCTGTCCATGAAGGTCTGCTCGGTTCGCGTCGGGTTCTTCGCCAGGTCGTAGGAGAACGGGGCGCAGGCGAGCGAGCTCGCGATGAAGGCCAAGACAGCAATGTTGGAGGCACGTCGCCACGTCGCGCGGGGATCGTTGACGATCCGCCTGGCCGCCAGGCGAAGGGCGGCTCCGGGTGCATGTCGGGCCACGGGCCGAGTGACCAGTTGCAGCAGCCAGGGGCCGATGAGGTCCACCGCAATCAGGAAGAAGACCATGACGGCTGCGACCACGAGGAGAACAGAGGTGTTCTGTTCCACGCGGACGGTGTTCACGAACACGTAGCAGCCCAGCAGGATCGCGGGGAAGGCAGCCAGCCGCCACAGTGAGGCCCGCGGCCCCCGGGTGCGACGCGCAACACCCAGCGGGGTGATCCGCACCCGCCTCAGGCCCCACGCTGCGGCCAAGCAGTTGACGGCCACCAGAGTCACGGCAACAGCTCCCGCCCAGTCCCAGGGCAGGCTCATCTCTCCTGGCCTGACCGGCACGGCCTGGAAGGTCAGGCCCGACCACAATGGCAGGGTGGCGCGATACACGACAAAACCCACGCCGACACCCACGACTGCCTGCAACAAGGTGTCGAGCAACGCCATCCGGGTAACGTCACGAGACGAGAGCCCCAGAAGTCGCAGCGCAGCCAACCGCTGCTCACGACCTCGCGCGCCGAGTTGCGCTCCTGCGATGGCCACAGTGAACACCGAGGGCAGCACCAGGGCGCAGGCGCAACTGGCCAGACCCACATAGAAGGCCAGAACCATGTGGAAGAACGGATCCTGTGACAGCTCCTCCAGCAGTCCCGTGGGGTTCGTGTAGCGCCGGTAGAACATCCATGTTCCCCCCGCAAGGGTGAACAGGATCGTCGAACACACAGCAGCCGCCACGATTCCCGCACCGAACAGCAGCAGTTCACCGCGCTGGGTATTGAGTCTCGCGACGAGCAGCCGTGATGCGGCCGAGATCCAGCGCAAGCCGATTCCCCGGGTGTCTGACATGCGTTGGGGAGTCATCGGCCGGCCTCCGTGACGTTGTCACTGTGGACCAGGCCGTCCCTGATCTCGACGACGCGTCCACACCACCTGGCAACGCTTACGTCATGGGTGACCACCACTAGCGCGGCTCCGGCTATGCGCGCGGAGTTCGTGAGGACCTGCATCATCTCGTGTCCTGTGGACTGGTCAAGCGCGCCCGACGGTTCGTCGGCGAAGATCACCTTGGGGTCACCGGTCAGGGCGCGGGCGATGGCGACCCGTTGTGCCTGGCCACCAGACATCTCGCCCGGCAGACGATGTCTCATCTCCACGAGCCCCAGTTGCTCCAGCCGATGGTCCGCGCTGCGCAGCGCCTCAGCATGGGGTGTGCCCATCAGGGTCAATGGCAGCGCTACGTTCTCGCGAGCCGGCAGCTCAGGCAGGAGTTGCCCATCTTGGAAGACGAACCCGAAGTTGCGCAGCCGTAGATGTGAGCGTTGGTGGTCGTCGAGTGCCGCGAGGTCCGTGCCGTCAAAAAGGACCCGTCCGTGGTCGGGGTCCAGGATCCCGGACAGGCAGTGCAACAACGTCGACTTGCCCGAACCAGACGGCCCCATGATGGCAACCGTCTCCCCTTCAGAGATCGTCAGGCTCACCCCAGAAAGCGCTTGGACCGAGCCGAAGGCTTTGGTGATGTCATGCGTGGACAACAACGAATTCATGCCATCCATCAAAGTCGACCCGGCATAGGGAGACGATGGTGCAGCATCCCGAACAAAGGTAGAGCTGGCACTACCAGCGCCCTACGTCACGCATGTTAGATTGGAAGCATGCGCAGGTCGGCACCCCGTGACAGCAGGGCGAGGGAGCAGGAGGCCGCCACAAGGATCGCCGAACTGACCACCGCGCGCCGGCAGATCGTCGAGGCCTACGAAGTAGAGAGACGACGCATCGAGCGCGACCTCCACGACGGTTCCCAGCAGTACCTCGTCGCCGCGGCCATGAAGATCGGCGAAGCCCAACTGTCCGAAGCCATCCAGTACGATCTGCAAGCATCGGAGCTCATCGCCGAAGCAAAGCAGGACGTCCTGAACGCCCTGACATCCCTACGCAAGACCGTGCGGGGAATCCCCCCGGATGCACTCACCCATGATGGCCTCGAGAATGCCCTACGAGCCGTTGCCGCCAACGCACCGGTCTCGGTCACCATCACCTGCCCCCACCCACTGCCTCGCATCCCCCCGGCCGTCCTCGCCAGCGCCTACTTCTTCGCCACCGAGGCAATCACCAACGCCGTCAAACATGCTCCCCACGCCAGCGTCAACGTCTTGTTGACCGCGGGAGACTCCCTGCGCGTCTCCATCGTGGACGACGGCCCAGGAGGAGCCACCCTCACCCCCGGGCACGGCCTGACAGGAGTGCGGGAACGACTGCAGGCTTTCGGCGGAGACGTCACCGTCACCAGCCCCGACGGCGGCCCCACACACCTAATTGCCACCATCCCGCTCCTGCTCCACCGCGGTGAATCAGGCATCAACCCCACAGGAACCCCGTGAACCTCATCACCGTCGCGATCGCCGACGACTCAGCCCTGATCCGCGAAGGGCTCGCCGCCATGCTGCAACGCTACGGATTCGTCGTGGTCTGCCAAGAAGGGCGAGCCGATTCCCTGCGGCAGTCCATTGACCACCTCGCCCACCAGCAACAGCTCCCCCAGCTACTGATTACCGACGTGCGAATGCCCCCAACCATGAGCAACGACGGACTGGTCGCAGCCCTGGAACTCCGCCAACGACACCCCGAACTGTCACTGGTCGTCCTGAGTCAATACATCCTGCCGACTTATGCCCAACAACTCTTCGGCACCGCCAGCGCCAGCGGGACCGGGTACCTCCTGAAGGACAAGATCAGCGAAGTCAGAGAGTTCATCCACTCCCTCCACGTCATTGCCGACGGCGGAGTGGTCATCGACCCGGAAGCAGCCAAGGCGATGGTGACTACCGGCCGCTCCAGAATGGCCGAGCTCACCGAACGGGAACACGAAGTCCTCGAACTCATGGCCACCGGGATGTCCAACAACGACATTGCCCAACAGCTCTTCATCTCTCCCGCCGCAGTGTCCAAACATGTAGCCAACATCTTCGCCAAACTAGGGCTTTCGCCGAGCCAGGAGAACAGACGCGTCCGCGCCATCCTGCGTTACCTGTCAGAAGTGCGCCCCTGGACCTAAGTACCCACTATGCGCCATGACACATCCACAGGCTCTCTGCCCGGACGTCGAGTCGTCGAAGGCGCCCAGCCTCCCGCACAGTGACAGCCCCGGTACACCACTATGCCGCCTGCATCGCCGTTAACCCGTGGACGGGGACCCTCTTCTCGATCAACGCACTGGCATGCACCTCCGCGTCCGCCAGCGCCTCGGTTCCGGAGCACAATTTCACCTGAACGGGGACAACCAGATCGGTCACCGCCGACTCTCGTGCCCGGTGCTGCTGCAACCGCGCCACCGGAGCCTCGTAAATTGCTCGCCTCGCTGCCACCCGTTCCTGCTGACGTCCCATCGACCTTTGCCCCTTCTGAACCACCGGGGCGAAGACCCCGGACCGTCGCGAGGTAGCGGCGTGAGGATCGGCAGTCCCGAGCGATCAGGAACGGGAGGTCTGTGTCACTGTATCCCGAGGTCTATCGAACGTGAAGATCGCCCGGCACCTGTACCTGTCGGATGCCACCGTCAAAACCCGCCGTGCACTCATCTTTTCGAAGCCCATCTGAGGCATACCCTAAGTGAACAGTTCTGAATTACAACTTCTCCCTGTTCGCTAAGGTTGGATTATGTCTAACGGAACAGAACCGTCACTACCTCTAGAGATTGACGAACACCAGGATGTCGTTGTGGGGCAGAAAGTCGGCTACGCCCGAGTGAGTTCCATGGAACAGAACCTGGACCGCCAACTCGATCAACTCCGCGCGGCCGGCGCGTCGCAGATCTACAAGGAGAAGATCAGCGGATCGACGCGGCACCGTCCACAACTGGAGGAGGTACTGCGGTATCTACGTAAAGGCGATCAGCTCATTGTCACGAGCATGGATCGCCTCGCGCGCTCATTGGTGGACCTGCACACGATTATCGAGGACCTTGTGGGACGCGGGGTCTCGGTGCGATTTCTGCGCGAGGGGCAGACCTATTCGGCGAAGGCGGACCCGGTCGCCAAGTTGATGCTGGGGCTTATGGGCAGTGTCGCCGAGTTCGAGCGCTCCATCATTAAGGAGCGTCAGGCCGAGGGGATTGCCCGGGCGAAAGCGCGCGGGGTTTACAAGGGTCGGGCAAAGGCGCTCACCGATGCCCAGGTGGCTCAGGCCCGGGGGTGGGTGGCTGACGGCATACCGAAGGCGGAAGTCGCCCGCCGGCTCAGTATCGGGCGGACGACGCTCTACAAATATCTCGAAAAGGAAAGGTGAAGGTGGAAATTGGAAAGTCGCACCATTGCCGGTTTTCCGCTTCCTCCCCCGCCCCATCCTTAAAGCCTCTGCGGGGTTAGCGGTATCCGGGTCCAACCTCTAGGCGGCGATCATGTCTCTCGCTGCCGTGCGGCGTCACCCCCGTTGGGGATGTTGATATGTGCGATTAGATATCTTCTACCTGCACTTTTAGGGTACGTAACAAGAATCTGAACTTGTATCGAAATATGTGTGTTTACATGTGTTGTCACATGTATGTATAACTGTGTTGTGCCGAGCGGTTAAGGCCTCAATCTCAGACCGCCCGGCACATGTAAGCCCCGCTAAAAGGGGACCGTTTTCCAAGTCCTAAGGAGGACTCGTGTCGAACTTTATCACTGCCAATCAGGCTGCCCGCCAGCTTGCTGATGGCTTCGAACTCCAGGCGGGAGTACGCCCTTCGATCACCGCGAGCAAGGTGGAAGTCCTTGTCCGCACGGGCGTTCTCGAGAATGTAAACCCGTCGGGCAACCGCATTCTTCTCTCCCGCGATCAGGTCGCAGAATTCCTCGACAACACGACCTACGTGCCGGATTATGAGGCGTTCGGGATTCAAGACCCGATTTTCCGCGTCAGTGTGGTGGAGCAACGCAGTAACCCTGTCTACGACTTGTCGGGAAATCTACTGCGCGAGTACAGCGGTTTCGACTACGCCAACAGGGATGGTCTCTCCGAGGAGGAGCAGCGGGGAGGCTTTGAGGGTGCGTGGAGCATCTCGGACGAAAATGCCGAGTTCCTCGTAGAAACCAACGGCTACTTACTGCCGACCACGAAGGGGTATGTCCGGGCTGACAATATCCGCCGGATCGTAGATTATTGCCTCATCGAGGGATCTCCGCGCAAGTTCTTCCATACTGAGGCGCTCGATGAGAATGATCCGTTCTACGCCGACGCCGCCACTGGCTTCATCATTGACGTCGCCCCGGGCCGAGAGAGCGGAATCGACTTCGATCCCGTTGTCGAGGAGGATATCGACGAGGACATCGAGCAGGAAGGCATCACACAGGAGGATGTTTCTGATTCTGAGGAGGGGGCTGATCTCTCTCTTGAGAACCTTATTGAGCTCAAGATGGAACAGATCAGGCAACTCGATGAACTGATCGCGAGGAAGGAGGCAGAGGAAGAGTTTAAGGGCCAAGTCGAGGACGACGCGTAGCCATGGGGGGTACAGTGGCCCGCCCCGCGGAAGGGCGGGCCACTGCTTGTGGCGCTGGGGAGCTGATTGCAAGGCTGCCCTGCTCCCAGGGTGGTTAATAAAGACAGCAAGCTGTCGGCTTGAACTAGGCGTCGTAAACGGTGAGCTGATGAGCGCGTGGGGGAGGGTCGGCGTAGTTAGCTTCCGTCTGCTGTGCTGCTTCTGTGCAGGAGAAGTTTTCGGGTTAGGCTCCCAAGTGACGATCCCCCATCGTCACTTGAACTCCGGTGCATCCCCCCGATTAGTAATGCCGGGGCTTTCCTATGCCTTTCGGCGCAGGGCCCGGGCGGGTGCTTCGGCTTTCTCGGTTTCTTGGGTGGAGGTCTCTAACGCGTTGGTGAGGCGGCGTTGTTGGGAGCCGTCGAGACTGTCCCATTCTTCGGCGAGGATGGAGATGATGCGGGCGAGCGCGCGCTCGCCCGAGCTAAGCGAGGTGTCTTCGGGGGTGTAGCGCGGCAGTTGGATGTCGCGGAAGATATCGCTGATGGGTCGTGTCATGGTTTCACTCTTTCACATGGGGTGGACATGGGGGCGGGGGCAGTGAACGCGTCTAGGCGGTGTCTTTGTCGTAGCGTTTTCGGCGGTCGTTCTTGAGTGCGTCTTCCATGAGCCCGAGGGTGATCTCCTCGAAGGCGTCTTTGATCGCGAGTTCCTCGAAGTCGGCGGCGACTTGTTCCCAGTGCATGCGCTCGAGGGAGGGAAGTGCGGCCCATAGGGCCATGCGTAGGTAGGTGCCTCGGCTACGGCCGGTGCGTTCGGCGAGTGTGTCGAGGCGGTCGATCAGTTCTGGCTCCAGGCGCACAGAGACTACGGGTCCGCGTCCGACCCAGCCGTGTTGTTTTCTCGTTGCCATTGCAGGCGTGTCCTTTCTCCGAGAGTTCGCGTGCCAGCAGTTTCGATTCAGTGTAAACACTGTTTACACTGCGCCCCGGACATGGGGTGGTGGAAGAAACGATTGCTTGTGAGTCCCCTCCCCGACCCGGTGTAAACATTGTTTACTCTGGGCCGACTTCTCTTCTTGTGGGGTGCGCGTTGAAGTGCGATCGACCGTGTCCCGGTTGTCGGTGCAGTCATTGGGGGCTAGTTGTCGACGCGGGGTTGTGGAGGTGTGTGTGCCCCGCCAACTCTTTCCGGCCCTGGGTAATGGGGAGTGCTCACATTCGCCGCGTGCGTGAGATGCTCCGCTGTAGCGGTTCATGGCCGTTCTTACTCGTAGGTTTTGGATGTTGCCGCTCTGCGGCTAGCGAGCTGGCCAGCCGTAGTGTGGCCCTCCGTCATCTCGCTACAGGATCCTAGATGGCTACACACAGTATGCACTTTTAGTGAAAATGGAAAAATGGTCGGTTAGACTGCACAATCATGATGTCGTTTCGTGCCGTTCACGCCGGCAGCGGGTACCAGTACCTGCTGCGGTCTGTGGCGACGAATGACGCGCATGATGAGTCGATAGAGGAGGGGACACTGTCCTCGTACTATCAGGCGAAGGGCACCCCTCCGGGGCGTTGGATTGGTCGCGGGTTGGCGGCGCTTGGGTCGGAGACTGCTGCCGTCGGGGTGGAAATTGAGGCGGATCAGATGGAGTCGCTCTACGGGTTGGGCTACCACCCGGACACGCACCGGATGTTGTGGGAGGGCAAGCGTCTCGACGAGTGCAAGCTTGGCGGGAAGTTTCCGCTCTACACCAATGACATCCCGGTGCTCAACGAGTTGCGCGCGGCGGAGCGTGAGTTTGTTGCGGACAGTGGGCGGCTTCCAACGGAGGATGAGCGCACCGGCATGGCTGTTTCGGTGGGTCGGCGGCACTATGTGGAGGCGACGGGGTGGGTCGACGCGCCGGATAAAGATGTGGTTGATTGGGTAAACCAGCAACGCAGTCAGGTCAAGCAAGCGGTGGCCGGGTTCGACTTAACTTTTTCACCGGCGAAGTCGATCTCGGTGTTGTGGGCGCTCGCCGATGAGTCCACCGCGAACAAAATTGCGGCGTGCCACCATGAAGCAGTTGCCGAGGTTTTGGCGTGGGCGGAGGAGAACACGGTGCGCACCCGGATGGGTGCGGGTGGGCTGGCACAGGTGAAAACTGGCGGCATTATCGCCTCGGAGTTCACCCACTTTGACACCCGCGCGGGTGATCCTGATCTTCATTCGCACGTGCTCGTGTCGAACAAGGTGCAGGGCCCGGATGGGAAGTGGCGCACGCTCGATTCGCGCGCGATGTTTAAAAACCACCAGACGTTATCGGCGCGTTATGACGCGATTTTGCAGGAGATTTTGACGCGCAAACTTGGCCTTGGGTTCACTGCCAGCCCGCGCGGTGCGGGTGTGGAGCCGGTCTGGGAAGTCGCCGGTGTGCCGGAGGATTTGATCGAGGCGTTCTCGAAACGACGCACAATGGCCCGTCCTGTGTATGACACTTTGGTGCGCGACTACGTGGCTTTGCACGGCCACCAGCCCGACAAGCGGACGCAAAAGCGGCTGTGGCAGTCGGCGATTTTGGACACGAGGGACGGGAAAAAACCCGCCGAATCTCTCGCGGATCTCCGCGAGTCCTGGCGCGCTGGCGTCGAGCAGATGGACGGCGGCGCCGAGCTTTTAGAATCGGTTCACGCCGTGATCGGCGGGGCGCACAACGACGACCGCCCGGAGTTTTTCACTCAGGGAGCCATCGACGATGACGCCCTGGACGTGCATGCGCGCGGGGTGGTTGATCGCATGATCCGCAAGCGTTCCTACTTCGCCGACCACCACGTCACCGCCGCGGTTGCGAGCTACCTGAAGGCGTTTCGTTTCGCCGATGGGGAAGAAACTCAGCGCGCTATCGCGCAGCTTTCCGAGCGCATTGTCAGCTCGCACCTGATTGAGATCACGCCCTGGGGTGCGGGAAATCTTCCCGAGAAACTGCGCAACGACAACGGGGACGCTGTCGACCGCCACCTTGACTACCGCAAGTACACCACGCCGGAGATCCTTGCCCAGGAGGACAAAGTTCTCGCCGCGGTCGTCGAACCTGTGCCCGTGTTCGCCGAGTCCGCGGCGATCGATAAGGCGGTCGCTGCGTTTGAAAAGGACAACGGTTTCTCGCTGAATTCCGGGCAGGTTGAGCTCGCGCGGCACCTGCTGTTGTCCGGCACGGTGGCCGCTTGTGGTGTCGGCCCGGCGGGCACCGGCAAGACAACATCCATGCAGATCGTGGCGCGGGTGTGGGCCGACCACGGCCACAACGTCATTGGGTGTGCCCCGTCGGCCGCGGCCGCTTCTGTGCTTTCCGAGGAGCTCGGCATCGAAGCAAACACCATCGACTCTCTGACGTTTACCTGGCGTGGACGCAACCCGGACAAGCCCGCCGGTGACCTGTCCGCACTGCCCGTGCAGATCAATCCGGGCGACATGTTGCTTGTCGACGAGTCCGGCATGGCGACTACAGACAACCTTGCCGCCCTGGTGGAAATTGCCGGAGCGGCCGGGGCGATCGTGCGGTTTGTGGGGGATCCGCACCAGCTCGACGCGGTGGGAACCGGTGGGCTGTATGCGACGATGTGTCGCTACAACAAGGCCGCGGAGTTGACCGACGTGATGCGTTTTTCCCACGGCAACGACACCGAACAGGCCGACGCATCGCTTGCTGTTCGTCGCGGTGATACCGCCGCCGCCGAGTTCTACTTTGCCCGTGGTTGGGTCACCGGCGGCACGCGCGAGGCAATGCTCGCCGATGCCGCCGAAGCGTATCTGGCCGACACCGCGAAGGGACGCTCCTCTCTCGTGGTGGCGTCGACCAACGCTGATGTGTCCGTGCTCAACGAAATGATCCGCGCCCACCACATCGACACCGGAGACGTGGATACCTCCCGTGAGGTCGCACTGTCCCAGGGTGATGTGGCGGGTCTGGGAGATGTGATCATCGCCCGGCACAACCAGCGCCTCGACAACCCGGACAGGCCGAATCAGGCCGGGGAGAAGGTGATCAACGGCCAGCTTTTCCGCGTCATCGACCTCACCGACGACGGCGGTATCGTCGCCGGAGATCTCGCAACCGGCCAGGTCTACCACCTGCCCGCAGACTACGTTCGCGCCCACACCCACCTCGGGTATGCGGCGACGGTGCACCGCTCGCAAGGCGCGACGGTGGATACCACCCACCTGGTCGTTGACTCCGCGACGAGCCGCAGCGCCCTCTACGTCGGGCTGACTCGCGGGCGTTATGAGAACCGTGTCTATGCGGTCACGGACGACGCTTTGGACGAATTTGAGGAGTACGGCCACGAGCACTCCGCCGGAAACTCGCCTGGCCTGACAGATAAAGATGTGTTTATGCGTGCCATCGCGCGTGATACGCGCCAGCGCTCGGCGGCCGACATCCGCGCAGAAGCAGAAGCCTACGCGGACAGCAAGGAACGCCTCGCCAAGCTCTACCGCTACGGAGTGGATGTGGCCACGAGTGACTTCATTGACCGTCACCTCGACGCATGGTGGGACCGTCTCGACGCTGACGCCGCAGCCATACTGACTGATGAAGGACGCATGAAAGTCCGCACAGCGTGGCGTGATCTTCTCGCTGCCGGCCACGACCCCCGGGACTTTATGGCCACCGCCGTGTTCAACCTCGGCCAGGTCGACGAGGCCGGAGCCGTCATCGCGTGGCGGCTGCGCGACACCCTGGCCAACGTCGCCGGGGAAGACCCCGGCCTACTGGCCCCGCCGCCGGTTACCCGCGGCGCCGACGCGGAGCTCGGGGCGTGGCTGCGCGAAACCTACGACCGTCTGGCGCACTGGCCTGAGGACACCGCCGATGAGGACACTGCTGGCGAGGGGATTGTCCCCGAGAACCTGACTCCTGCTGAGCGTCTGCGCCTGCAAGCTGGAAAGGCGCTGGCCGCTCCGGCGGCGGGGCACCGTGGGAAGGGTGCCGTTGCTGATTTGGACCCGCTTGCGCGGCTCGCCGCGCAGCGCGCGGGCCGGGCGCCAGCCGGCACGGCAGACCAATTCCCCCCGAGAGAACAGGCCTCCGAGAACACCCCCGAACTATAACCCGTTGCTACAACGTCAACTCATTAGAGGCGTGCGGGCTGTAGCCCAGATCCGCAGAGGCGGCAGCCCCCAACCGCCCCTGCTCTGTTAGCGCGTCCGCGGGGAGGGAACATCCCCCCCCTACCCTGATCGAAAACGGTGCGTGAGGGGACTCAATTCATAGATATCAAGCGACAGCGAGTTCGCGTGCTAAGTTCATGTATTCAGGCATAACGGCGTTAGGGTCGAAATCTTGATCCCAGGCGAAGCTGATAC